>OZ244951.1:0-12500 GCA_965222315.1 Alphaproteobacteria bacterium
TGAGGTTGCGGTATTGATTGAAGCTATGGACGGTAAAGAAAACGGGCGGGCCAAAGTGCTTTCAAAGGCTAGGGGCCTCCCTGTCGTCATGTGTTTTGGCAGGGCAGAGCTCGGCCAGGCGGTTGGGCGGAACGAAGCGGTGCATTTGGCGATTTGTACTGGTAGATTGAGTGCGCGTTTTCTCGAAGATGCGCGGCGGTATGCAGGAATCACGGGTTTGAAACACCCGCAAACGGGTGGAGAGCAGTAAGCAGGTCATGGCAGACAAGACAATCGAACGTGAACCAGGCAAGCTCTCCCTGTCGAAGGGCAAACTCGGCCTTTCGAAGGGCGGCGACGGAAAGATCAAGCAGAGTTTTTCGCACGGGCGTTCCAAAACCGTAACGGTGGAAGTCAAGCGCAAGCGCAGTGGTGCTAGCGAAGCCGGCGTTAAGCTTGGCAAAGGCAATGCGCGCGATGTTGGGACACTAAGCGAAGAAGAGCGCGCCGCCCGGCTGCGCGCGCTAAAGGCGCTTCAGCAGAACAAGGCGGCTACGGAGAAGCCATCTGAGGTGGAAGAAGCTGCGCCGGAAGCCGGAAAGGCTGAAGTCGTGGCCGGCCCAGCCGAGCAGAAGCGGTTGGCAGCGGAGGAGCAGGCGCGTCGGGAGTTGGAAGAAGCGGCTGCCATTGATGCGGCTGATGCGGCAAAGGTCGCCGGAAAAGCCCAACAGGACGGGGATGAAGAACCCGAAGCAGTTGTAGAGGCAGATGCAACACCGGATGCGGCAGCGGTTTCAAATGCTGAAGCGGTGCCGACGAAAGAAGTGCCCGAAGAAGAGCCAGTCGAGGCTGCCGAAGTGGCAGAGGCAGCACCGGCAGAAGAGCCGGCTGTGGCCGAAGAAGAAGTGCCCGCGGCGGAGGTGGTGCCAGAGCCGGCGCCGGAAGCCAAAGAGCCTACGCAAGAAGAGTTGGAGCTCCGCGCGCTTCAGGAAGCCGAGGCGGAGGAGCGCCGGAAAGCCGACGAGGCAGCGAGCCGTCATGCTGCAGCAGCAGCCAAAGCGGCACCTGATAATGCGACCGCGCGGCGGGGCAGGGGCGGGCGTGATACGGCGTCCGAGCCGGACCCCATCCCAGACCCACGGATGGAGATGCCGCCGGTCATTACGCCGAGCCGGGGTACTGCCCTGCTGGACGAGGAAGAGGGCAACCGCCGCCGCGATGCGAAGCGGCCGTCCCCTGGCCGGAATCGCGGGGAGCAGCGGCGGCGCACCGGGCGCCTCACGATTACGCAGGCATTGGATGATGAGACCGCGGAGGAGCGGCAGCGCAGCCTAGCGTCTGTCCGCCGAGCCCGTGAGCGGGAAAAGCAGCGGCAGCGCACCTCTGGCGGCGATTCGCAAAAGATTGTGCGTGAAGTCGTCATTCCGGAAGTGATTACGGTTCAGGATCTTGCGAACCGTATGGCCGAGCGTGCCGCAGATGTGGTGCGGGCATTGATGAAGATGGGCGTGATGGCTTCCCTCAGTCAGACGATTGACGCCGATACCGCGGAACTGGTGGTCGAAGAGTTCGGCCACAATATCCGCCGTGTTGCCGATTCCGATGTTGAGGAGGGGCTTGCTGGGCCGGAAGATGACGATGCAGAAATGGTGGCGCGGCCGCCCGTGGTCACCATTATGGGCCACGTTGATCACGGCAAGACCTCACTGCTTGATGCCTTGCGCGAGACCGACGTGGTCAGTGGCGAGGCTGGCGGCATCACCCAGCATATCGGCGCCTATCAGGTGCAGATAGCGTCGGGCGAGCGGATCACCTTCCTTGATACGCCGGGCCACGCTGCGTTCAGCGCCATGCGGAGCCGCGGTGCGAAGGCTACCGATCTTGTTATTCTAGTGGTCGCGGCCGATGACAGCGTGCAGCCACAAACGATTGAAGCAATCAACCACGCGAAGGCGGCTGGTGTGCCGATCATCGTAGCAGTGAACAAGATCGATCGCCCGGATGTCGATCCAAGCCGCGTGAAGCAGGATCTGTTGCAGCACGAGGTGATCGCGGAAGAGTTCGGCGGTGACGTGCAATTTGTGGAAGTGTCGGCACTCAAGAAAATCGGTCTGGACGCGTTGCAAGAAGCAATCGTTCTTCAGTCCGAGTTCCTGGAGTTGAAGGCCAACCCGAACCGGTCGGCGCAGGGCGTCGTTGTCGAGGCTAAGCTCGACCGTGGGCGTGGCTCCGTTGCAACGATCCTGGTGCAGCGCGGCACGCTTCGGACCGGCGACCTGATCGTCGTCGGCAGCGAATGGGGCCGCGTGCGGGCCATGACGGATGAGCGCGGTCAGCAACTGGCCGAAGCTGGGCCGTCCATGCCGGTCGAGGTTCTTGGCCTGCAAGGCACGCCGATGGCAGGCGACGAGGCTGTCGTGGTGGAGACCGAGGCTCGGGCACGTGAAATTGCCGAGTACCGCCAGCGGTTGGACCGCGACAAGCGGACGGCTGCAGCGGCGCGCGGTTCGCTCAGCCAGATGTTTGACAAGCTGAAAGAAGGCGAGACCAAGGAACTGGCCGTCGTCATTAAGGCAGACGTTCAGGGCTCGCAGGAGGCCATTATCAGTGCGCTGACCAGCTTCAATAACGACGAAGTAGCCGTGCGGATTCTGCACGCGGGCGTCGGTGGTATCAATGAGTCCGATATCACTCTGGCGTCAGCATCCGAAGGCTTTGTTATCGGTTTCAACGTTCGCGCGAATAAGCAGGCCAGAGAAATGGCCGCGCGTAATAACATCGACATCCGCTACTACTCGATCATCTACGAGTTGCTGGATGACATTAAATCGTCGCTCAGCAGCATGTTGGCGCCGGAGATTCGCGAGCGTCAAATCGGTAACGCGGAGATCCGCGAAGTCTTCAACATCACGAAGATGGGCAAGATCGCAGGTTGCCGCGTGACGGACGGCATTGTGCGCCGCGGTTCGGGTGTACGCTTGCTGCGTGACGACGTGGTGATCCACGAAGGCAAGTTGGCAACTCTCCGCCGGTTCAAAGACGATGTGCAGGAGGTTCGCGATGGCAACGAATGCGGCATGTCGTTTGAGAACTACCAGGACATCCAGGTCGGCGATGTGATCGAATGCTTCGAGGTGGAAGAGATTGCACGGACGATCTGATCTGACTTTGGCCCGGATCGACCGATGAGTAGAACGAATCGCGGCGGACCCCGCGCGCCTTCTCAACGCCAATTGCGCATGGGTGAACTGTTACGTCACATCTTGGCGGATACACTCGCCCGCAGCGCGTTTCGTGATCCTGTGTTGGAGAACGCACACATTACGGTGACGGAAGTGCGCCCATCGCCTGACCTGAAGAACGCAACGGTGTTCGTCACGCCCTTGGGAGGTGACGATATAAATGCGGTCGTAGAGGCTCTGCAGAAGGCAAAAGGCTACCTGCGCGCTCAGGTGGCAAAGTCCGTCGAGACCCGCGTTGTGCCCGACCTTACCTTCAAGGCAGACATTTCGTTCGCCAATGCCGAACGCATCGATGCGCTTTTGGACAAGGAACGCCATTGATGGGTGGCCGCAGACGCCGTAACCGCGGCCCCGTCATCAATGGCTGGCTGATTGTCGACAAACCGGCGGGTATTACTTCGACTGGGGTTTGCAATGCGGTCAAACGATTGGCCGGCGGGGCGAAAGCCGGGCATGGTGGCACACTGGATCCGCTGGCGACTGGTGTGTTGCCGATCGCCCTGGGTGAAGCAACCAAGACCGTGCCTTATGTGATGGATGGCCGGAAGATCTACCGGTTTTCGGTTTGCTGGGGCGAAGCCCGCAACACGGATGACGCCGAGGGCGAGGTGACGGAGACAAGTGATATCCGTCCCGACAAAGAGGCGATTGAAGCAGTCTTGCCTCAATTCGTCGGTGTGATAGAGCAGGTTCCGCCAGTCTTTTCCGCGATTAAGATTGGTGGCGTCAGAGCCTACGATCTTGCGCGAGAAGATCAACCGGTTGAGATGCAGTCACGCCAGGTAGAGATATTTTCCGTCCGTTTGGAAGACATTCCCGATGGCGATCACGCGACCTTTATCGTCGAGAGCGGTAAAGGTGTTTACATGCGAAGCCTGGCCCGCGATATCGCATTGGCGCTGGGAACAGTCGGTCATGTTTCGGCTCTGCGGCGAATAGCCGTTGGTCCGTTTCATGAAAGTCACGCCCACACACTAGCAAAACTCGAAGAAATTGGGCAGGTAACGCAAGAGACAGAGGAATTGCTTCCGGTTGAGACCGCGCTGGCCGACATCCCGGCACTGGCCGTTTCCGGAAGCGAAGCCGCGGGGCTCCGACAGGGGCGGCCGGTGGCCTTGTTCCGCAGAACCGATCTTGAACGGGCTGGCGATCACGAGGATGGAGACATCGCGCGCGCCACTTGGGAAGGAAAGACGGTGGCCCTTGTCCAGTTCGACGCTGGCAAGGCGAAACCGCTGCGGATCATTCACCAAAAACCGCCTCATGATGGCGATCCCCGTACTAACAATGACTCCATGAAAGGAATGGACGATGTCGATCACGTCTGAGCGTAAGCAAGAACTCATCGCCGAATACGGCCTCAAAGAAGGGGATACGGGTTCCCCTGAGGTGCAGGTTGCGATCCTGTCAGAGCGCATCGCGAACCTGACCGAACACCTGAAAGAACACCACAAAGACGTGCATTCCCGCCGCGGCCTGCTGATGCTGGTTGGCCAGCGACGCTCGCTGCTGGATTATGCGCGCAAAAAGGACGAAGGCCGTTACCGCTCGCTAATTCAGCGTTTGGGCCTTCGCCGCTAAATCACGGGCGGTGGATACGAACGCCGCCCCATAGGAATCGAGGAAAACGAACGCATGTTCGATATAGTACGTAAAGAAATCAATTGGGCGGGACGCCCTCTAGTATTGGAAACTGGCAAGGTTGCGCGGCAGGCCGATGGCGCTGTGATGGCCACCTATGGAGGGACAACGGTCCTCTGCACGGTGGTCGGCGAATCCAAACCGCGCCCAGGGCTCGATTTTTTTCCCCTTAGCGTCCATTACCAAGAAAAAACTTATGCTGCCGGCAAGATTCCCGGTGGCTTTTTCAAGCGTGAAGCTCGGCCGAGCGAGAAAGAGGTTCTGACCTCCCGCCTGATCGACCGGCCCATCCGCCCGCTGTTCGTTAAAGGCTACAAGAACGAAACCCAGGTTATTTGCACCGTCATGGCGCATGACATGGAGAACGACCCGGACATGGTCGCCATGGTTGGCGCCAGCGCGGCGCTCACCATCTCAGGTCTGCCGTTCCTGGGGCCGATCGGTGGTGTGCGTGTCGGCGAGATTGACGGCGAGCTGACACTGAACCCGACGCTCGACCAGATGAAAACCTCGACGCTCGACCTGATCGTGGCTGGCACCCAGCAAGGTGTGCTGATGGTCGAATCCGAAGCACAGGAGCTTTCGGAAGAGCGGATGCTCGAAGCGGTGATGTTTGCGCACCGTGGCTTCCAGCCGGTGATCGACGTGATCATTGATATGGCCGAAGAAGCGGCGAAGGAGCCGCGCGACGTGCCGCCGGAAGCCGAGGGTGTTGCTGCCGTCCGTTCGCGCCTGACCGAACTTGCGTCTGATGGATTGCGCAATGCCTATGCCATTCCAGCCAAGGCGGAGCGTCAAGCCGGTGTTACAGCGGCCAAGGACGTTGCGATGGCTGCCATTGCCGCAGAAGAACTGTCGACGGAGATCGCCGGCGGTCTGTTCAAGGAACTGGAAAGCGACATCGTCCGTGGCTCCATCCTGGAAACCGGCCAACGTATCGATGGCCGTACCACGGTGGATATTCGCCCGATCGTTTCTGAGGTCGGCATCTTGCCGCGCTCGCACGGTTCGGCGCTGTTCACCCGCGGTGAGACGCAGGCGATCGTCGTCGCCACGCTGGGCACCGCGCAAGACGAGCAGTTCATGGACGCGCTGGAAGGCGAGTACCGCGAGCATTTCATGCTGCACTACAACTTCCCGCCCTACTCGGTCGGTGAAGCGGGGCGCGTAGGCGCTCCGGGCCGGCGCGAGATTGGCCACGGCAAATTGGCATGGCGCGCAGTTCGCCCATTGCTGCCGGCGAAGGAAGACTTCCCCTATACCCTGCGTGTGGTGTCGGAAATCACGGAGTCGAATGGGTCGTCCTCCATGGCGACCGTTTGCGGCACCTCGCTGGCGCTGATGGATGCTGGTGTGCCGTTGGCGCGTCCAGTGGCGGGTATCGCCATGGGCCTGATCAAGGAAGGCGACAAGTTCGCAGTCCTGTCGGATATCCTCGGCGATGAAGATCACCTGGGCGATATGGACTTCAAGGTCGCCGGCACCGAAGCCGGCGTTACCTCTCTCCAGATGGACATCAAGATCACCTCGATCACTGAGGAGATTATGAAGGTTGCGCTGGAGCAGGCCAAGAACGGCCGCCTGCACATTTTGGGCGAGATGGCGAAAGCTATCGGAAACGCCCGGACCGAGGTCAGCTCCAACGCACCGCGCATCACCACGATGTCGGTGCCGAAGGAGAAGATCCGCGACGTGATCGGCACCGGCGGCAAGGTCATCCGTGACATTGTCGAGAAGAGCGGCGCCAAGGTTGATATTGAAGACGACGGCACGATCAAGGTTTCCAGCGTCGACAGCAAGGCTTCCGAAATTGCGATCAATATGATCCGCGGGATCGTGGCGGAGCCGGAAGCGGGCGTGATCTATGACGGCAAGGTCGTGAAGATCATGGATTTCGGCGCTTTTGTGAACTTCTTGGGTCCGAAAGACGGCCTGGTTCACATCAGCGAACTGAAAAACGAGCGGGTCAAGACCGTTGGCGACGTGGTCAGCGAAGGTCAGGTGGTCAAGGTCAAGTGCCTGGGCATCGACGATCGCGGCCGGGTCAAGCTGTCCATGCGTGCAGTCGATCAGGAAACCGGTGAAGACTTGACTGAGGCGCCCGCGGACGCCTGATTAGGTTTTGAATATCGGAGAGGTAAAGCCTTGAGCTTCCAACTCAATCCCATCGTAATGTCAGGCCGTGAAGCCCTTCCCCTCATTGAGGGGGGGAAGGGGATCGCGATCTCGAATGGCGAAAGTTCGGGTGCCTGGGCTGCCACTGGCGGTATTGGAACATTCTCCGGGGTCAATGCGGATACGCGCGATGATGCCGGCAATATCGAAGAACAGCTCTATCACGGCAAAACCCGCCGGGAACGCCACCATGAGCTGATTGCTCACGGTGTGCGCGGCGCCATTTATCAGGCCCGTGTCGCCTATGAGACCGCCAAAGGCGGCGGTCCGATACACATGAACGTCTTGTGGGAAATGGGCGGCGCCGAAGACGTGCTGCATGGTACGTTGCAAGGCGCGAAGGGGCTGATTGATGGCGTGACCTGCGGTGCCGGTATGCCATACCGGGTGGCGGAGATAGCAGCGTCCTATGGCGTATACTATTACCCGATTATTTCATCGGCGCGTGCCTTCCGTGCATTGTGGAAACGGTCTTACCACAAGTATTCGGAATGGCTCGGCGGGGTGGTCTATGAAGATCCCTGGCTGGCCGGCGGCCACAACGGCTTATCGAACAGTGAAGATCCGGAGGCGCCGGAAGATCCGAAGCCGCGCGTGCGTGCGCTGCGGAAGATAATGAACGAGGTGGGGCTGAACAACACGCCCGTCATCATGGCGGGTGGTGTCTGGCGACTGGATGAATGGGCCGACTGGATCGAAGACCCGGAAATTGCACCGGTAGCGTTTCAGTTTGGTACGCGGCCACTGCTGACGGAAGAAAGCCCTATCTCGGATGTCTGGAAGCAACGCCTGCTAACCCTCAAGGCAGGGGACGTTTTTCTGAACCGATATAGCCCGACGGGTTTTTACTCTTCGGCTGTGCGCAATAACTTTTTGGAAGAGTTGCGGGAGCGTAGCGAGCGTCAGGTAGCTTATTCTCCGGAAGCGGTTGGAGAGCATGACGTCGCCTTTGCCATGGGCCCGCGGAACCGCAAGGTCTATGTGACGAAAGACGATCTGGAGCGAATGAACGCGTGGATTGCGGAAGGCTATACCGAGCCGATGCGAACACCGGATTCGACCCTGGTTTTTGTCACCCCGTCATCCAAAAAGAAGATTCTGTTCGACCAGGTTGAATGCATGGGCTGCCTTTCGGCCTGCCGTTTCTCCAACTGGTCGGAGGATGAATCCGGTACGACGGGACGGAAGACCGATCCGCGGTCGTATTGCATCCAAAAGACGCTTCAGAACATTGCGCATGGAAGCGAACCCGATATGCAATTGATGTTTGCGGGTCACAACGCGTTCCGCTTTGCCAGCGACCCCTTCTATGCTAATGGCTACATTCCGACTGTCCGTAGTTTGGTTGATCGGATCTTGACTGGTGCCTAACACCTAAGTTTGGTACGGTTAGGGCCTGCATAAGGGGGGCTAAACAGCTAATCCCCATGTGCGGACGAGGCGTGGGGTGCCGGCCGATGGCTGGCACGTGAACTTCAGGCCATAGGAAACAGGCACTCAGTTGTGATGAGCCGCCCATACACCAAGATGATTGACGCGCTTCGTAAGGCGGGGTTGCGCCCGACCCGGCAAAGAGTCGGCTTGGGCAATATTCTGTTCAATGGTGGAGACCGGCATGTTACCGCCGACCAACTGCATAGCGAAGCGGACGAGGCGGGGCTGAAAGTATCGCTGGCGACCGTTTACAACACTCTGCACCAGTTGTGTGATGCAGGGCTGCTGGCGGAAGTGGTTGTCGAGCCGGGCCGGTCGTATTTCGATACCAACATTTCCGGTCATCACCATTTCTTCAATCTGGATACCGGAGAACTGGCAGATATTCCCCCTGACGAGATAGCGGTGCAGCACTTGCCGGCACCGCCCGAAGGAACGGCCATCGATCAGGTCAGCATCATCGTGCGTGTCCGACTAAATCCCGGCCATGATTGATGTTATGCAGTTTTTGAGAATCATTCTAAACTTGACTGGCAGCGCCTAAAGCCACTATTAGGAAGACCAAGAGGCGGTCCATTTTGGCGCGTCTCTGAGGTTATCACCTATAGGAGGAACGGCGTAATGTCGCTCAAAGACAGCAAGACAGAAGAGAATTTGAAAGCCGCGTTCGCCGGCGAGTCGCAAGCAAACCGCCGCTATCTGTATTTCGCACAGAAGGCCGATATCGAAGGCTACAACGATGTTGCTGCCGTATTCCGCTCCACCGCGGAAGGGGAAACCGGCCACGCGCACGGTCATCTGGAATTCCTGGAAGAGACAGGCGATCCGGCAACCGGCAAGCCGATTGGCTCCACCTCGGACAATCTGGCTGCTGCGGTTGCTGGCGAGACCCACGAGTACACCGACATGTACCCGGGCATGGCGCGCACGGCGCGTGAAGAGGGTTTCGACGAGATCGCAGATTGGTTTGAAACCTTGGCGAAAGCTGAGCGCAGCCACGCCGGCCGGTTCCAGAAGTCGCTCGACGAGCTGTCATAAGAGCGAATGCGCCTGGCGGAGTGCCTCCCACGGCACTCCGCCATTTCCGATAAAATGATGAGATATTCGACCGGAGTGGCACAAGTGGCTCGCGGAGGGAAAAGACATGGCTGAAGGCAGCTTGGAAGCGCCGACCCGGCACCCCATCGACTGGGAAGGACCGGACTTCACCGATCCGGAGAAGATTGATGAGGAACTGCGCCGGGTTTTCGATATCTGTCATGGGTGCCGCCGCTGCTTTAACCTGTGTGATTCATTCCCGAAACTGTTCGATCTGATTGACGAAGCGCCGTCCTTTGAATTGGACACAGTCGACAGTAAGGATTTCAAGCCGGTCGTTGATGCGTGCACGCTCTGCGACATGTGCTTTATGACCAAGTGTCCTTATGTACCGCCGCATGAGTTCAATCTGGACTTTCCACACCTGATGCTGCGCTACCGGGCAGCTGAGTTCCAGAAAGACGGCGCGCCATTCGCGACCAAGCAACTGACAAAGACCGACCGGAATGCCTCTTTGGCCCGGATCGCGCCAGGAGTTTGCAATTGGGCGAGCGCGGAAGGCAATGGCCTGACACGCCCGTTGCTGGAGAAGACCCTTGGCGTTCATCAGGAGGCGCCGCTGCCGAAGTTTGCGTCGAAGTCGCTAGCGGCGCAGGCGAAGGCCAAGCCCGCCGCCGTCAACACCGCCGCGCCGGCCCATGGCCGAAAGGCGCTGATCTTCGCCACTTGCTTCGCAGAGCATAACCGCACCGAGACTGGCATGGCTGCGCTGGCGGTATTGGCTAAGAATGGAGTGGAGGCGGAGATCGTCTACCCCATGTGTTGCGGCATGCCGCAATTGGAGCAGGGCGATATCAAGGATGTAGCCGACCGGGCCCGCAAGGTGGCGGCCATGCTGCGGCCTCTGGTTGATGCCGGGCAGCCCGTAATCGCCTTGGTGCCTTCCTGCGCGTTGATGCTGAAGTTTGAATGGCCGTTAATCGTGCCCGATGATGAGAACGTGAAGGCGCTGTCCGCTGCTACGCGCGACATTACCGAATACGTGGTCGATATAGCCAAGAATGAGGGGCTGGCGGAGGGCCTGACCCAGTTCGACGGTTCCGTAACGGTCCATATTGCCTGCCACGCCCGCGCTCAGAACATGGGCCAAAAGGCAGCAGAACTGTTGCGCCTGATCCCCGATATCAAGCTCAACGTGATTGAGCGCTGCTCTGGTCATGGCGGCTCCTGGGGAATAATGAAGGAAAACTTCGAGGTAGCCCATAAGGTCGGGAAGCCGGTTGCACGGACGGCCGTCAAAAATGCGAAGGCAGCAGAAGGCCCTCACTATCTGGTCTCCGAATGCCCGCTTGCAGGGATGCATATTGCCCAAGGTATGGGTCTGATCGAGGCGGACCAGCGTATTGAAGATGCGCCTCACCCGATCGAACTGTTCGCCCGCGCCTATGGCGTGGCCTAACCCAAAGCAGGAAAAGCCGACCATGGCGAAGAAAGAAATCACCCGCGCTGACATCATGGCGCTTGGTGACTATGAAGCTATCCGCAAAGAAAAGCGGCGAGAGATGGCGGCGGTCAAGAAGGCTCGCCGTATGGAAGTTGGGCCGTTTTGCACGTTCTACTTCGAAAGCTACGACACCATGTGGCACCAGGTCCACGAGATGCTGGCTATCGAAAAAGGCGGCGCAGAGCAGATTCCTGACGAGTTGGAGGCCTACAATCCGCTTATTCCCCAAGGCAAAGAGCTGACGGCAACCGTCATGTTCGAGATCGACGATGAAGTCCGCCGCAAGAACGTGCTGAACCGTCTGGGCGGCGTTGAGGACCATATGTTCGTCGAAATCGGCGGCGAGCGTATCATGTCCCGCGCCGAAGAAGACGCCGACCGGACCAGCGCAGAAGGTAAGGCGTCATCCGTGCAGTTCGTGCACTTTGACTTCTCGGACGCGCAGATTGCGGCGTTCAAGACGCCCGGGACGCAAGTGCTCGTCGGGATTGATCACGAGAATTATGGCCATATCGCCGTGCTGTCTGAGGCTGCCCGCCAGGCGCTAGCTTCGGATTTTGATTAGAGGTTGGTGCACGGCGCCGTTGCGGCAGTAACAAAATAAGGTACTGCTATGAGCGCAAACGTCTCAGGCGCAAGCAACTGTCATCTGGTCCCGGAATGAAACCAGCCCCCACACGGGCGAAGGCAAGGGCCGGGGGGGCTGGATCGTCGGCCGTCCATTTTGAAGTTCTGAAATCCGGGGCGCCTCTAGCGAGGCGTCCAGGGAGAAAGAGCCAGTCGTAAACCCCGGCACGACCCGTATTTTGCTTAACGTGACTTCGCTTTAGAACTTAATCGGGCTGGCCGCGGCCAAAGCGCCACCGGCCCCTTTGCGGAAGGCTTCGATCGCGGCAACCTGTTCCTTGAACCGCAACAAGTCATTTCCGTCTAGCTTCTTTCCACTCGGCAAGCGCAGTTTATTCGGGTTTACCTGTTTGCCTTTGTAACGAACCTCATAATGCAGGTGGGGTCCGGTTGAGCGCCCGCTGGAGCCGACATAGGCGATGATCTGCCCTTGCCGGACACGCTTGCCTTTGCTCATGCCTTTGGCGAAGCGGCTCATATGGGCATAAGCAGTGGTGTACTCACCATTGTGCTCGATAGTAATGAAGCGGCCGTAACCACGTTGCCGCCCGACAAACGTCAGGGCGCCATCCCCGGCGGCGCGGATCGGGGTGCCTGTTGGGGCGGCGAAGTCCACACCCTTGTGGCTGCGGCGGTACCCGCCTAACGGGTCGCGCCGGCTGCCATAACCGGAGGAAAGTCGGGCGCCGTCAATTGGTGTCCGCAGCAGCGCCCGCTGCAGGCCATTGCCATTGCGGTCATAATAGAGGCCATCGCCATGTTCCCCGCCAAACCGGAAGAATTCGTGGCGTGTGCCTTGAAGGTTCAGGCCGGCGAATAGCAGATCACCGGAATGTACAAGCTTGCCGTTCTGGTCCTGG